>JAUCEP010000002.1:567500-570000 GCA_030348875.1 Ureibacillus composti | reverse complement strand
AGATGCTTTCAGCACTTATCCCGTCCACACATAGCTACCCAGCGATGCCTTTGGCAAGACAACTGGTACACCAGCGGTGTGTCCATCCCGGTCCTCTCGTACTAAGGACAGCTCCTCTCAAATTTCCTACGCCCACGACGGATAGGGACCGAACTGTCTCACGACGTTCTGAACCCAGCTCGCGTACCGCTTTAATGGGCGAACAGCCCAACCCTTGGGACCGACTACAGCCCCAGGATGCGATGAGCCGACATCGAGGTGCCAAACCTCCCCGTCGATGTGGACTCTTGGGGGAGATAAGCCTGTTATCCCCGGGGTAGCTTTTATCCGTTGAGCGATGGCCCTTCCATGCGGAACCACCGGATCACTAAGCCCGTCTTTCGACCCTGCTCGACTTGTAGGTCTCGCAGTCAAGCTCCCTTGTGCCTTTACACTCTACGAATGATTTCCAACCATTCTGAGGGAACCTTTGGGCGCCTCCGTTACCTTTTAGGAGGCGACCGCCCCAGTCAAACTGTCCACCTGACACTGTCTCCTACCCCGATAAGGGGTACGGGTTAGAACCTCAATACAACCAGGGTAGTATCCCACCGACGCCTCCACGCAAGCTGGCGCTCACGTTTCTCAGGCTCCTACCTATCCTGTACAAGTTGTACCGAGATTCAATATCAAGCTACAGTAAAGCTCCACGGGGTCTTTCCGTCCTGTCGCGGGTAACCTGCATCTTCACAGGTACTATAATTTCACCGAGTCTCTCGTTGAGACAGTGCCCAGATCGTTACGCCTTTCGTGCGGGTCGGAACTTACCCGACAAGGAATTTCGCTACCTTAGGACCGTTATAGTTACGGCCGCCGTTTACTGGGGCTTCAATTCGCAGCTTCGCTTGCGCTAACCACTCCTCTTAACCTTCCAGCACCGGGCAGGCGTCAGCCCCTATACGTCACCTTACGGTTTTGCAGAGACCTGTGTTTTTGCTAAACAGTCGCCTGGGCCTATTCACTGCGGCTCTCGAAGGCTTTCACCCTCAAGAGCACCCCTTCTCCCGAAGTTACGGGGTCATTTTGCCGAGTTCCTTAACGAGAGTTCTCTCGCACACCTTAGGATTCTCTCCTCGACTACCTGTGTCGGTTTGCGGTACGGGCACCTCCCGCCTCGCTAGAGGCTTTTCTTGGCAGTGTGAAATCAGGAACTTCGCTCATACGAGCTCGCCATCACAGCTCAACGTTACAGGAAGCGGATTTGCCTACTTCCACGCCTTACTGCTTGGACGCGCACAACCAACGGCGCGCTTACCCTATCCTACTGCGTCCCCCCATTACTCAAACGGCGGGGAGGTGGTACAGGAATATCAACCTGTTGTCCATCGTCTACGCCTATCGGCCTCGACTTAGGTCCCGACTAACCCTGAGCGGACGAGCCTTCCTCAGGAAACCTTAGTCATACGGTGGATGGGATTCTCACCCATCTTTCGCTACTCATACCGGCATTCTCACTTCTAAGCGCTCCACCAGTCCTTCCGGTCTGACTTCAACGCACTTAGAACGCTCTCCTACCACTGACATCGTAGATGTCAATCCACAGCTTCGGTGAATCGTTTAGCCCCGATACATTTTCGGCGCAGCGTCACTCGACCAGTGAGCTATTACGCACTCTTTAAATGATGGCTGCTTCTAAGCCAACATCCTGGTTGTCTAAGCAACGCCACATCCTTTTCCACTTAACGATTACTTTGGGACCTTAGCTGGTGGTCTGGGCTGTTTCCCTTTTGACTACGGATCTTATCACTCGCAGTCTGACTCCCGTGTATAAATATCTGGCATTCGGAGTTTGTCTGAATTCGGTAACCCGAGATGGGCCCCTAGTCCAAACAGTGCTCTACCTCCAGTATTCTCTGGTCACGAGGCTAGCCCTAAAGCTATTTCGGAGAGAACCAGCTATCTCCAAGTTCGATTGGAATTTCTCCGCTACCCACACCTCATCCCCGCACTTTTCAACGTGCGTGGGTTCGGGCCTCCAGTAAGTGTTACCTCACCTTCACCCTGGACATGGGTAGATCACCTGGTTTCGGGTCTACGACCACGTACTCATTCGCCCTATTCAGACTCGCTTTCGCTGCGGCTCCGTCTTCACAACTTAACCTTGCACGTAATCGTAACTCGCCGGTTCATTCTACAAAAGGCACGCTATCACCCATTAACGGGCTCTAACTACTTGTAGGCACATGGTTTCAGGTTCTATTTCACTCCCCTCCCGGGGTGCTTTTCACCTTTCCCTCACGGTACTGGTTCACTATCGGTCACTAGGGAGTATTTAGCCTTGGGAGATGGTCCTCCCGGATTCCGACGGAATTTCACGTGTTCCGCCGTACTCAGGATACACTCAAGAGGGAATGAACTTTTGACTACAGGGCTTTTACCTGCTATGGCGGGACTTTCCAGACCGCTTCGTCTAATTCATTCTTTTGTAACTCCGTATAGAGTGTCCTACAACCCCAAGAGG
>JAUCEP010000002.1:0-10000 GCA_030348875.1 Ureibacillus composti | reverse complement strand
GCTATAATTTGTGAAAAAAATGAGATGTTACCTAATCTTTTACCTTCCATATACCCACTACCATCTAACCTTTCATGGTGCTGATAAATGGCAACTTTCATTTGCTTTTTAAGAGCAGTTAAATCTTTCACCATATTAAAACTATATAAAGGATGTCTTCTAATCTCTTTAAATTCTACCTCAGAGAGAGATTCTTTTTTATCTCTAATACGTTTTGCAATTTTGGACATACCACAATCGGCTAGTACTCCGGCAATTGCTACTTGTAAAATATAACCTCGATCAAACCCAAGCTTACTTGCCAAAATAGATGATATGATCCCTGTTGCTATACAATGATGATAAAGATACTTCTTTGGAACAGAATAATTATTTAGCTGATAAACTTTTGTACGATCTTTAAGAACCTCATCAACTAGTGGTAATATAATTATTCTTACTTTTGCAATGTCAATTATTGCTCCAGCTTCCCAACTTAGAAATTCCCTTTCAAATTGGTTAACCGCATTTTTATACATCATTTCAAAGGATAATACCTGTTCTATTGTATCTCCAGTAGATGATTGTCTTTTTTGTTGATTTTTCTCTCCATCTTCCATATAAACAATTACTTTGGAAATATTAAATGCATTAAAGATTTGTAAATGTTCATTTGTTATTTCTGTATCCTTAAATAGAATTGGATGCTGAGTATTAGCATAGACGTCCTCTGCTACAACTTCACCCAGTTGGAGATCTGAGACTTTAATATATGTAGCTTCCAAACTAAAAACTCCTTTAGTAATTTTTTATGAAAACAATTTTATTAAGTTTTAAAGAAATTATACTATACTTTTAATTTAATATTATGAATTTACATGAAATAATTAACTCTGGGATTTTAAGGAGTCTACTTTATACCATTATTAAATAAATATAGATATAAAGTATAAAATATAAATTATTATCCCTTAATGAATATCCAAAATCAGTACCTCCTCAACAAAAAAGGAACTGTGCTTTTCAAACACAGTTCCTACCTTAAACCTATTCAGTATCGTTATCAGTATCATCTAGAACGTCAGATTCCTCATCCAGATCGACTATATCGTTTATAGAATTACTGTCCTGACCTTCTACTCCATTAGATTCTTCATCCAATTCACCTTCTGGAGTTTCATCTTCTTCTTCCTTTTTCACACGCGCAACTGTTGCAACGTATTCTTCATCGCCTAAACGAATCAAACGAACACCTTGAGTACTTCTACCAACAACAGAAATATCATTTACATCCATTCGAATTAACATACCGTTAATTGTGATTAACATAATATCTTCTGTACCATCAACAGTTTTTACTGTACACATCGGACCATTTTTATCAGTGATTTGGATTGTCTTTATTCCTACACCACCACGACTTTGTAAACGGTATTCAGATTCAGGAGTTCTTTTACCATAGCCTTTTTCAGTTACTACTAGAATTTCGTGATCCGGTTCAATAATCTCCATGCCGACTACATAATCATCTTCACGCAGTTTAATTCCTCGAACACCTGCCGCTGTACGTCCCATCGAGCGAATATCAGTTTCATTAAAACGGATAAGCATTCCATCACGTGTACCAATAATAATTTGTTTTTTACCATCTGTTAAGCGAACTGAAATTAGTTCATCTTCATCATGTAGGCTAATTGCGATTAATCCATTTTTCCTAATATTGGCAAACTGAGTAAGCGGCGTGCGTTTTGTAATCCCAGTTTTTGTAGTGAAGATGAAATAAGCATCTTCTTGATATGACTCAGAACGGATTACCGCTGTAACTTTTTCTTCTTTATCTAAATTTAATAAATTAACAATCGGCAACCCTTTTGCTGTACGTCCATATTCAGGAATTTCATATCCCTTAGTAAGGAATACTTTCCCTTTTGAAGTGAAGAAAAGAATTGCATCGTGTGTTGAAGTGAATAGTAAATGCTCAACGAAATCATCTTCATGAGTACCCATTCCTTGAACACCACGACCACCACGTTTTTGACTTCTATACGTATTTGCAGCTAGTCTTTTTATGTAACCGTTATGCGTTAGGGTAATAACTGAGTCTTCACGTGGAATTAAATCTTCGTCTTCAATCATTTCCAGACCGCCAGCTATAATTTCAGTACGGCGTTCATCATTATAACGTTCTTTAATTTCCGTAATTTCCTTGCGAATGATTTCTAATACTTTTCCCTCATCCGCTAATATTGCTTTCAATTCTGCAATAAGTATTTGAAGTTCCTGATATTCATTTTCAATTTTTTCACGTTCTAGTCCACTTAAACGAACAAGACGCATATCTAAAATTGCTTGTGCTTGTCGATCTGATAAATTAAAGCGCTCCATTAATACTGGTTTTGCTTCCTCACCTGTACGAGAAGAGCGGATTATCGAAATAATTTCATCAATATGATCAAGTGCTATACGTAAACCTTCTAAAATATGCGCACGATCTTCTGCTTTTTTCAGTTCATATTTAGTACGACGAGTAATTACTACTTTTTGATGTTCTAAATAGTGATATAGAACTTGTTTTAATCCTAATACTTTAGGTTGACCATCAACTAAAGCTAGCATATTTACACCGAAGTTTGATTGCATTGCTGTTTGTTTATATAAATTATTTAATATAACATTGGCATTTGCATCCTTACGTACTTCGATAACTATGCGCATCCCTCTACGGTCAGATTCATCACGTAAATGAGTAATACCATCAATTCTTTTATCGCGAACTAATTCTGCTATTTTCTCAATTAATTTCGCCTTATTGACTTGATATGGAAGCTCGTGAACTAAAATTGTTTCTTTACCATTCGGTTTAACTTCAATTTCAACCTTTGCTCGAACAGTAATGGAACCGCGTCCAGTCTCATACGCTCTACGTATTCCACTACGCCCCACTATGATTCCCCCGGTTGGGAAATCTGGACCAGGGATAATTTCCATTAATTCCTCTGTAGTAATAGCAGGATTTTCAGATAATGCTATTACTGCATCAATGGTTTCACCTAATTGGTGTGGTGGAATATTAGTTGCCATACCAACTGCTATCCCAGATGCGCCATTTAGTAAAAGATTTGGAATCCGCGCTGGTAAAACAACTGGTTCTTTTTCATTACCATCATAGTTGTCTTGATAGTCAATTGTGTCTTTATTAATATCTCGTAACATTTCCATTGTGATCTTAGACATACGAGATTCGGTATAACGCATTGCGGCTGCGCCATCACCATCAACAGATCCAAAGTTTCCATGTCCATCAACTAACATATATCGGTAGCTAAAGTCTTGAGCCATACGCACCATTGCGTCATAAATAGAAGAGTCACCATGAGGATGGTATTTCCCCATAACATCCCCAACAATACGAGCAGACTTTTTATATGGTTTATCCGAAGTATTCCCTAACTCATGCATACCGTATAAAATACGACGATGTACTGGTTTTAAACCATCACGAACATCTGGTAATGCTCGCGATACAATAACACTCATTGCATAGTTTAAGAATGACGTTTCTACTTCTTCACTAATTTTAATTCCTTTAACTCCTGAATGATTACCTTCAGCCACTTAAGTACCCTCCCTTCAAAAGCAAAACTAAATATCTAAATTTTGTACATACACAGCGTTATCCTCGATGAATTGCCTACGCGGTTCTACTTCGTCCCCCATTAAATGATGGAAAACTTGATCCGCTTTAATAGCATCATCTAATTCAATTTGAAGTAGTGTACGATGTTCTGGGTCCATTGTTGTATCCCATAATTGTTCGGCATTCATTTCCCCTAGCCCTTTGTATCGTTGTACAACAGGTTTTGGATTAGCTGATAAACGACTTAATATTTCCTGAAGTTCTTCATCAGAGTAACAATACTCAACATGTTTCCCTTGTTTTACTTGATAAAGCGGTGGTTGTGCAGCATAAACATAACCCGCTTCAATAAGTGGACGCATAAAGCGGAAGAAGAAAGTTAATAGTAAGATACGAATATGTGCACCATCAACATCGGCATCAGTCATAATAACAATTTTATGGTATCTTGCCTTCTCTAAATCAAACTCTTCTCCAATACCTGTACCAAATGCTGTAATCATTGCACGGATTTCTGCATTAGATAAAATTCGGTTTAAATTTGCTTTTTCAACATTAAGAATTTTACCGCGCAACGGCAGGATCGCTTGGAAGTAACGGTCACGTCCTGACTTAGCAGAACCACCTGCCGAGTCACCCTCTACAATATAAATTTCAGATTCAGCTGGATTTGTAGAAGAACAATCTGCTAATTTACCTGGTAAACTTGATACTTCTAAAGCGGATTTACGACGTGTAAATTCACGTGCCTTTTTCGCTGCAACACGTGCTCTTGCTGCCATAGTTCCCTTTTCAACTATCTGTCTAGCTACTGATGGATTTTCTAATAAGAATCGTTCAAAACCATCAGAGAATAAAGAATTGGTAATGGAGCTTACCTCTGAGTTACCAAGTTTCGTTTTTGTTTGCCCTTCAAATTGGGGATCAGGATGTTTTACTGAAACAATAGCAGTTAAACCTTCACGAACATCTTCACCAGTTAAATTGGCTTCTGAATCTTTTACAAGGCCATTTTTCCGTGCATAATCATTTATTACACGTGTTAATGCTGTTTTAAATCCTGATTCATGCGTACCACCTTCGTACGTATTGATATTATTAGCAAATGAGAAAATGGTAGAGGCATATCCCGCGTTATACTGCATAGCAATTTCAACAGAAATACCATCTTTTTCACCTGTAATATCAATTGGTTCATGTATCGGTTCTTTTCCTTCGTTCAAATGCTCAACATATGATTTAATCCCACCCTCATAGTGGAATGTCTCAGAATGTTCTTGTTCTGAACGTTCGTCTTTAATAGTAATTCGAATTCCACGATTCAAGTAAGCTAGTTCCCGAACACGTTTTGCTAAAATATCATATTCGTATACTGTTGTTTCTTTGAAGATTTCAGCATCAGCTTTAAAACGTGTTGTAGTTCCAGTTTCATCTGTATCGCCAATAACCTTTAGCTCTTGAACTGTACGGCCTCTTTCGAAAATAATGCTGTGAATATGGCCATCACGTTTAACATAAACTTCTGTTGATACGGATAAAGCATTTACAACAGATGCCCCTACACCATGTAGTCCACCCGAAACCTTATATCCACCACCGCCAAATTTACCACCAGCATGTAACACTGTCATGATTACTTCAACAGCAGGTTTCCCCATTTTTTCTTGTATACTAACAGGAATCCCACGTCCATTATCTTCTACACGAATCCAGTTATCATTTTCTATAGCAACGATAATATCAGTACAGTAGCCCGCTAACGCTTCGTCAATACTGTTATCTACGATCTCCCAAACTAAATGGTGTAAACCTTTTGAACTCGTTGAACCAATATACATACCAGGACGCTTTCGAACTGCTTCTAATCCTTCAAGTACTTGTATCTGGTCTGCATCATACTCGTGTTGTACTTTTTGATCTTCAATAGCCACCATGTTCACCTACTCTTTCATAACCTTAGTATGTGTCAAATAGCATAAGCTTTATCAAAAAATATCATCTTTTTGAAAAACTTTCTAATGCCTTTTTGCACATTTATCAACTTTCTACATCCCCTTGTTTCACGTGAAACAACTTAGCATGTTGAATAGTTTCATGATGAATACCATCAATATTCGTGGTCGTAACGAACGTCTGTACTTCACCTTGAATTGTATTTAACAAATGCGATTGTCGATAATCATCTAGCTCAGATAATACATCGTCCAATAACAAAATAGGAGCTTCCCTTGTCTCTTGTTTAATCAATTCGATTTCAGCAAGTTTCAAAGAAAGCGCAGTTGTTCTTTGTTGGCCTTGTGAGCCATATGTTTGTACATCATATTCATTTACCAAAAATTGTAAATCATCTCGGTGAGGACCTATAAGTGTTATCCCTCGTTCAAGTTCTTTTTGTTTAACTTCAGCAAGCTTTTTTTCCAAATATGTAGCCATTTCGTCAGCAGTCCACTTTGCATCCAATCCTGTTGTAGGCCGATACTTAATTGTCAATTTTTCTAGACTGCGGGAAATGCCTGAATGAATTGGTTCAGCCCATTCCTGTAAAAGTTCTACAAAGTGGAATCTTTTAAGAATAATTTGAACAGCTGACTGAATATATTGTTCTGTATAAATTTCAAATAAGACGGGATCAATACTCGCCTTTCCTTGATTACTTTTTAACAAGTGGTTACGTTGTTTTAGTAATTTCTGAAATGTTAACAATTCGTGTAAATATACTGGTGATATTTGGCCGATTTCCATATCAATGAATCGTCTACGTACTTGTGGACTTCCCTTTACAACATTTAAGTCCTCTGGTGCAAACATAACGACATTCATTTGCCCAATATAATTACTTAATTTTGATTGTTCCAAGTGGTTAACTTTTGCTTTTTTCCCTTTTTTTGTAATAGATAGTTCCATTGGAATGTTACCGTAGCGATTGTTTATAACACCCTCTATTTTACCATACTCTGCTTTCCAACGTATTAATTCTTTATCATTACTTGTTCTGTGGGACTTTGCCATAGCTAATACATAAATGGATTCCATTAAATTGGTTTTACCTTGGGCATTTTCACCTATAAACACATTGATTTTTGGTGAAAAGTTTAACGCTATTGATTCGTAATTACGATAATTTGAAAGCTGTAGATGCTCTATGATCATTACTATTCCCCACTATTATTGACAATCACAAATCTACCAGTGTCAGGGATTGTTACAACATCATCATGTCGAAGTTTACGTCCACGACGTCTGTCAATTTCCCCATTTACATAAACATCATTTTCTTCTAGAAACCATTTCGCCATACCACCAGAGCTAATAGCATCAGTTAATTTTAAAGCCTGTCCTAGTGTAATATACTCTGTATCAATAACGATTTCGTTCAAAATTAATTCATCCTCCGATTCAAGACATCTATCTCTCTATCATACCGAAAAAATGTAATTAAGCCAAGAAAAGCGAAGTAACCATCTTTTTCAAACATCTATTACTTCCCCCTCCTTCTACAAGGTAAGCGTCAATCATACATTGCAGTAAAAAACACGGGGAAACTATTTTCATAGTGAAGAATAATTAATAAATCCAAAGCATAATGTAGGTATGAGAAAAATGTGACTTGTCAATAAAGTGCAAAAAAGTAGATGGCCTTTCCAAAGTGGAATACATAATAAAACTCTACATACGATTTACTTGCAAAATAAAAAAAGATAGCCGCTAGCACAGCTATCAGTTCTTTGTATTTTTAGTAAGTTCTAACCGGTAAGATTAATTGGAGAATTGCATCATCTATTACGGAACGAAGAATAAATGGTCGCATAGCACCAGTAAATTGAATAATAACATCTTGTCCATCAATAGCCTTCAATGCTTCCATCATGTATTTGGCACTGAATGAGATTTTTAAATTCTCCCCATCTAGGGCTTCAACTTGAATTTGTTCTTCAACTTTACCGATTTCAGGTGAATTCGATGAAATTTCAACGATATTACCTTCAAATGTTTCAAAGCGTACAACATTATTTCGATCCTCTCTAGCTAATAACGAGGCACGGTCAATTGCTTGTAATAATGATTTTCCGTTAATTGTAACGTTTGTTTTAAATTCAGCGGGAATTAATCTAGTAGTATCTGGGTAATTACCTTCTAACAAACGTGAGAAGAATAATACATTTTCAGTTTTAAATAAAACTTGTTGACTAGTAATCACGATTTGAACAGGGTTTGTAGAATCTTCAAGCACTTTATTTAATTCATTTAAACTTTTACCAGGAATCACAACAGAACTAACATCTGTAGGGACTTGTTCTAATTTTGTTTTCCTTCTAGCTAAACGATGGCTATCTGTAGCAACACAAACTAATTCATCATCTTGAATTTGCCAATTAACACCCGTTAAGACTGGGCGGCTTTCAGATGCTGCAACTGCAAATACTGTTTCACGAATAATAGATTTTAATAAGTCAGCTGGTAAAGAGAATGAACCATCTGCTGAAACTTCAGGTAATAATGGATATTCTGAGGCATCAGAACCAATTAAGTGGAATTCCGATTTACCTGAGCGAATATGTGTTTGTAAACCGTTTACTACTTCAATTTCAACATCATTAGTTGGTAGTTTACGAACAATTTCATTGAACATGCGAGCTTGTAAGACAATCGATCCCGTTTCAGTAATGTTGATTAACTGATCTCCATCCTCCTCAACTGGGATAAATGTTTGAATTGTAATATCCGCGTCACTACCAGTTAAGAATAACCCTTCTTCAGTTACATCAATTTTAATCCCTGTTAAGATTGGAATCGTTGTTTTTGAACTTACTGCCTTCATAACATCGTTTAAACCGTTTAATAAACGATCTCGCATAATATCAAATTTCATTATCATACCTCACTTAAATATATTATTATTTTTTTAAAAGATTTTAATAGTAATAGTAATAGGCGCTGTGGATTTGTGGATAACCTTAGTTTTACCCACGAATATCAAGCTATCCACATGTTAATAAGGTGTGAATAAGTTTGTGGGATATTTTAACGCTTATCCACAGTTTATTTTCCAAGTACACTACGAATTTGCTTAATATCTTGTTGTAGAATTTGATCCTCTTTTAGTAAAGAAGCAATTTTCTCATGAGCATGAATCACCGTTGTATGGTCTCGGCCTCCAAACTCCTCCCCAATCTTAGGAAGTGAAAAATCCGTTAATTCACGCGATAAATACATTGCAACTTGTCTAGGAAATGCAATGGATTTTGTTCTTCGTTTTGCCGAAAAGTCCTCAAGTCTAATATTGTAATGCTCTCCTACCGCATTTTGAATATCCAAAATTGTAATCATTCGTGGTTTAGCATTCGGAATAATGTCCTTTAATGCTTCTGCAGCTAATTCAGCAGTTATATCTTTATTGACTAAAGATGAATAAGCAACTACACGAATTAACGCGCCTTCAAGCTCACGTATGTTGGTATCAATTTGGTTTGCAATATGAAGCATAACTTCATTAGGAATCTCAAGGCCATCTGCTTTTGCCTTCTTCCTCAAAATCGCAATACGTGTTTCAAGGTCTGGAGGAGTGATATCTGTAATCAAACCCCATTCAAAGCGAGATCGCAATCGGTCTTCTAACGTTGGAATTTCCTTTGGTGGACGGTCACTAGAAATGACGATTTGTTTTGATTCTGTATGCAGCGTGTTAAATGTATGGAAAAATTCCTCTTGTGTTGATTCTTTTCCAGCTAAGAATTGAATATCATCAATTAAAAGAACGTCAACATTTCGATACTTATTGCGGAAGTCCCCGGCTTTGTTGTCCCGAATTGAGTTAATAAATTCATTAGTAAATTTTTCAGATGAAAGATAAACTACTTTTGCATTTGGATTATGCTCGAGAACATAATGGCCAATTGCATGCATCAGATGGGTTTTCCCTAGTCCTACTCCCCCATAAATAAAGAACGGATTATAGGCATTTGCAGGAGCTTCTGCAACAGCAAGCGATGCTGCGTGTGCAAAACGGTTACCAGAACCAATAACGAACGTATCAAAAGTATATTTAGGATTAAGCATCCCTGGAGCAATGTCATAGTGTTCATCCTGCTTTGATTGGATGATTGGAGCTGGTAAATCGAAATCTTCAGCGTCTTGATCTTTTTGAACAACAAAATTTATTAATAAATCTTCACCCGTCAGTTCACTAAGAATGCCTGCGATTAAGTGAACATAATGGTTCTCTAACCATTCACGAGCAAATGAGTTCGGTGCAGCAATCGTGACATTAACACCTTTATATTTAATTAACTTAGTAGATTTAAGCCACGTTTCAAAGCTTGGTTTTGAAATTTTTTGTTCTACTTGTGCTAAGACGCTGTTCCATAATTCATCTAAATGTTCCAA
>JAUCEP010000001.1:0-32500 GCA_030348875.1 Ureibacillus composti | reverse complement strand
AGCGAAAGATGGGTGAGAATCCCATCCACCGTATGACTAAGGTTTCCTGAGGAAGGCTCGTCCGCTCAGGGTTAGTCGGGACCTAAGTCGAGGCCGATAGGCGTAGACGATGGACAACAGGTTGATATTCCTGTACCACCTCCCCGCCGTTTGAGTAATGGGGGGACGCAGTAGGATAGGGTAAGCGCGCCGTTGGTTGTGCGCGTCCAAGCAGTAAGGCGTGGAAGTAGGCAAATCCGCTTCCTGTAACGTTGAGCTGTGATGGCGAGCTCGTATGAGCGAAGTTCCTGATTTCACACTGCCAAGAAAAGCCTCTAGCGAGGCGGGAGGTGCCCGTACCGCAAACCGACACAGGTAGTCGAGGAGAGAATCCTAAGGTGTGCGAGAGAACTCTCGTTAAGGAACTCGGCAAAATGACCCCGTAACTTCGGGAGAAGGGGTGCTCTTGAGGGTGAAAGCCTTCGAGAGCCGCAGTGAATAGGCCCAGGCGACTGTTTAGCAAAAACACAGGTCTCTGCAAAACCGTAAGGTGACGTATAGGGGCTGACGCCTGCCCGGTGCTGGAAGGTTAAGAGGAGTGGTTAGCGCAAGCGAAGCTGCGAATTGAAGCCCCAGTAAACGGCGGCCGTAACTATAACGGTCCTAAGGTAGCGAAATTCCTTGTCGGGTAAGTTCCGACCCGCACGAAAGGCGTAACGATCTGGGCACTGTCTCAACGAGAGACTCGGTGAAATTATAGTACCTGTGAAGATGCAGGTTACCCGCGACAGGACGGAAAGACCCCGTGGAGCTTTACTGTAGCTTGATATTGAATCTCGGTACAACTTGTACAGGATAGGTAGGAGCCTGAGAAACGTGAGCGCCAGCTTGCGTGGAGGCGTCGGTGGGATACTACCCTGGTTGTATTGAGGTTCTAACCCGTACCCCTTATCGGGGTAGGAGACAGTGTCAGGTGGACAGTTTGACTGGGGCGGTCGCCTCCTAAAAGGTAACGGAGGCGCCCAAAGGTTCCCTCAGAATGGTTGGAAATCATTCGTAGAGTGTAAAGGCACAAGGGAGCTTGACTGCGAGACCTACAAGTCGAGCAGGGTCGAAAGACGGGCTTAGTGATCCGGTGGTTCCGCATGGAAGGGCCATCGCTCAACGGATAAAAGCTACCCCGGGGATAACAGGCTTATCTCCCCCAAGAGTCCACATCGACGGGGAGGTTTGGCACCTCGATGTCGGCTCATCGCATCCTGGGGCTGTAGTCGGTCCCAAGGGTTGGGCTGTTCGCCCATTAAAGCGGTACGCGAGCTGGGTTCAGAACGTCGTGAGACAGTTCGGTCCCTATCCGTCGTGGGCGTAGGAAATTTGAGAGGAGCTGTCCTTAGTACGAGAGGACCGGGATGGACACACCGCTGGTGTACCAGTTGTCTTGCCAAAGGCATCGCTGGGTAGCTATGTGTGGACGGGATAAGTGCTGAAAGCATCTAAGCATGAAGCCCCCCTCAAGATGAGATTTCCCATTACATTAGTAAGTAAGATCCCTCAAAGACGATGAGGTAGATAGGTTCGAGGTGGAAGTGTGGCGACACATGGAGCTGACGAATACTAATCGATCGAGGACTTAACCAAAATTTTGAACGCATTCAATGTCTTTATCCAGTTTTGAGAGAACAAGCTCTCAATTAAATAATGAGTGAAGTGACGATAGCAAAGAGGCCACACCCGTTCCCATACCGAACACGGAAGTTAAGCTCTTTAGCGCCGATGGTAGTTGGGGGTTTCCCCCTGTGAGAGTAGGACGTCGCTTCGCTTATTTTTTATGTGGAGGATTAGCTCAGCTGGGAGAGCACCTGCCTTACAAGCAGGGGGTCGGCGGTTCGAGCCCGTCATCCTCCACCATATTTGCCGGTGTAGCTCAGTTGGTAGAGCAACTGACTTGTAATCAGTAGGTCGTGGGTTCGACTCCTATCGCCGGCATCATCATATTGGAGGGGTAGCGAAGTGGCTAAACGCGGCGGACTGTAAATCCGCTCCTTCGGGTTCGGCGGTTCGAATCCGTCCCCCTCCACCATTTTCGAGCCATTAGCTCAGTGGTAGAGCATCTGACTTTTAATCAGAGGGTCGAAGGTTCAAGTCCTTCATGGCTCACCAGTTTTATAATAATATGCGGGTGTGGCGGAATTGGCAGACGCACTAGACTTAGGATCTAGCGCCGCAAGGCGTGGGGGTTCGACTCCCTTCACCCGCACCATTATTTGATTATTTTGAACCTATAATGGCGATTGTGGCGAAGTGGTTAACGCACCGGATTGTGGTTCCGGCATTCGTGGGTTCGATTCCCATCAGTCGCCCCATATAAAACAAATAAAGTATTTATCATATTATTGGGGTATAGCCAAGCGGTAAGGCAACGGATTTTGATTCCGTCATGCCCAGGTTCGAATCCTGGTACCCCAGCCATTTTGCGGAAGTAGTTCAGTGGTAGAACACCACCTTGCCAAGGTGGGGGTCGCGAGTTCGAACCTCGTCTTCCGCTCCAATTATCTGGCGGTATAGCCAAGTGGTAAGGCAGGGGTCTGCAACACCCTTATCATCGGTTCAAATCCGGTTACCGCCTCCACAGATATAATGTGATTAATGATGTGCCGGGGTGGCGGAACTGGCAGACGCACAGGACTTAAAATCCTGCGGTAGGTGACTACCGTACCGGTTCGATTCCGGTCCTCGGCACCAGTTTTAAAATGTGTAATAAAATATGCGCCCGTAGCTCAATTGGATAGAGCGTCTGACTACGGATCAGAAGGTTGTGGGTTCGACTCCTGCCGGGCGCGCCAAAAATACGAGAAGTAGCTCAGCTTGGTAGAGCACTTGGTTTGGGACCAAGGGGTCGCAGGTTCGAATCCTGTCTTCTCGACCAAGACAATGTAAAAGTTATATTATGGGGCCTTAGCTCAGCTGGGAGAGCGCCTGCCTTGCACGCAGGAGGTCAGCGGTTCGATCCCGCTAGGCTCCACCATTATATTTATAAAACGGAGGCATACCCAAGTCTGGCTGAAGGGATCGGTCTTGAAAACCGACAGGCGGGTTAAACCGCGCGTGGGTTCGAATCCTACTGCCTCCGCCATTTTTAAATTTAATCTATAAGTAATATTATCGCGGGGTGGAGCAGTGGTAGCTCGTCGGGCTCATAACCCGAAGGTCGCAGGTTCAAATCCTGTCCCCGCAACCAAATGGTCCCGTGGTGTAGCGGTTAACATGCCTGCCTGTCACGCAGGAGATCGCCGGTTCGATCCCGGTCGGGACCGCCATTTAATGGGTCGGTAGCTCAGTTGGTAGAGCATTAGATTGAAGCTCTAAGTGTCGGCGGTTCGATTCCGTCCCGACCCACCATAATGCGGGTGTAGTTTAATGGTAAAACCTCAGCCTTCCAAGCTGATGTCGTGAGTTCGATTCTCATCACCCGCTCCAATATGGGCCTATAGCTCAGCTGGTTAGAGCGCACGCCTGATAAGCGTGAGGTCGATGGTTCGAGTCCATTTAGGCCCACCATAAGAATATTCCGAAGTAGCTCAGTGGTAGAGCAACCGGCTGTTAACCGGTTGGTCGTAGGTTCGAGTCCTACCTTCGGAGCCATATTGGGGAAGTACTCAAGAGGCTGAAGAGGCGCCCCTGCTAAGGGTGTAGGTCGGGTAACCGGCGCGAGGGTTCAAATCCCTCTTTCTCCGCCATTATGCTTAATTGGCCCGTTGGTCAAGTGGTTAAGACACCGCCCTTTCACGGCGGTAACACGGGTTCGAATCCCGTACGGGTCATATCTTAATCCGATAATCTAGTGATATAGTTGAGAGATTAAAATATCACTATAAAAAAACCTGATTCTTATGAATCAGGTTTTTTTATGCTTCTGAGATCCTCTTATTTTGTATTTTTATTTTTTGTTCCTTCAATAATTGGGAGACCACAGAGATCTTTGTCAGAGCAGCTCTCTGGATTAAGATGGACAATCAAATTACATTGCTTAGAGTATAGGTATGAAACTTCCTTGTAGATCGTTATTAGGAATGTTACCAGCGAAGTAGCTCATGATGAACTACTAAAAACCGCAACTCATTATAACGGATATATCATGATGGAAAACTTTAACGAATCGTTATTTCTAGTAACTCCTCATTAAATTTATCGTATTCTAGGTAGTGCATCATGTTCTGACTTTCTTTAAGTCCTTAAAATAAAGAGGAAATTCATTGGTAGATACCTACATATTAGTGGCGATATATCAGTTATATCTCTAGTTAAAAAGCTATTTCTTTATGATTCAAAAGTTCTTAACTCTCTTTTTTCTTATTTTTTTGTTTTGGTTTTGTTGGGAAGTTATATTTTTTATCCTGCGATTTAATGCCCTCTAATAACCTTTTTTTCTTTTCATCTGTCATTTTTAATGGGGCTCCTTTCCCTTTTAATCTTAAAAACAACATGTCCGAGTTTTTTAGATTTTATACGCATAAACTCCCCCACTGACATCATATTTTGGATTATCCCTGGGACAGTTGGACACAATCCATGACTTAAACTGAATAAATTGAGGGGGGAATACTTTGCAAGAGGGGAAAAGACCAAGATCTGATCGGAAAAAAGATGTAAAACCGTTTCTTACTTTATCGACGAAAGAATCAATTTACCGATTATCATACATCACGCAAACGCCAGTGAAAGATGTTGCAGCGACTCTATTAACTGCTACTCTAACCAACGTAAAAATACTAAATGCTCTATCAGTCTACTTTAAAAGAGATATTCGCATTAACCAAACGTTGTTTCGAGGGAATCTATTAAACGCTACAATTCAGAAGAAACAAGCTCCGGGAACGTGTGAGAGGATTTCCTTACGTGTAACTCAAAGAGTCTATGACATTCTTTCAGCCCTTGCCTATGCTCTAGATTGTAGTAAAGCAAGAGCGGGTGCTTTATTGCTTGAAAATAGTATGTCTGATTTTGAAATTATAAATGAGTATTTGAAGAATTACTTAGAACAAGGGCTTGATAAAAGAAGAATGGCAGAGGTTAATAGGCTTATGTCTTTTATAAATAAGGAGTTACCCGAAAAGGATTATTCGTATATGCATCTTCTCTCTCATATGGTTGACGAAGTGAATACCCCAATCAGTTCCACGAAGGAAATGGTAGATGAATTTATTATTCATCATTGGCGAAAAGATTAAGGGAGTTATATTGGAAAGGCCCCAATCATAGGTTAGTAATGACTCCTGAACACACACATCTTTGTGCTTTATTTCAAACACAAAAAAAAGCCAAAAAGCTGATTCTGTGTACCCGCCGAATCAGCTTCTTTTTTATGTTAGTTGATATAGGATCTATACTTGATATATCTGCTATAACACCCCAGAACACCTTTGAAATTAATTGTTTGCTACTAACCTGTTGTTTATTGCAAAATAGAAGTGCAGACTAGTGCAAAGAATTTGTACAGAGTCTAGCACTTTTTTCGTGCAAAAAAAATAGACTTGCCAGTCACCCCAAGTCACTCTACTGTTAAAGTGTCGAATTTTACCAGTGGAGGAATGAAAGGATGCTAGCAATGTCTGAAGTTAATTGTATCAAAACATTACGAAATGAAAAAGGATTATCTATATCTGCGGTGGCTACTACCATGAAAGTCAATTGGCGTACTGCTAAGAAATATGGGGATGGAGATCAACTTCCTCAAGAAAAAACTCATCAGAAAAAAGGCATGATGTATACAGAAAAATGGGGAGAAATCATTGTTGATTGGCTAGAGGAAGATATAAAAGTAAAGAAAAAATTACGTCGTACAAATAAGAAAATGTTCGAAGATTTACAATCAATGGGCTTTAAAGGGTCGTATCGTACAGTGTGTGATTTTATTCAAGAATGGCGAGCTGCAGAAGATGATGATATGAGTAAAGGTTATGAAAGATTAGATCATCCAGAAGGTGAAGCGCAATTGGACTTTGGGACAATGGAGGCCGTTCAAGATGGTGAGATTGTAGATGTACATGCATTAGTTATGTCCTTTCCTGCAAGCAATACTGGCTTTGCGGTGCCGATGCCTGGAGAAAATTTAGAATGTTTTTTAAGTGGATTACAACAGCTCTTTAAACAAGCAGGCGGTGTACCAATTAGTATTCGAATTGATAATTTAACACCTGCAGTAAAAAAAGTAAGAAAAGGTGAAACAGAAGCAGAGTTAACAGATGCCTTTCGGCACTTTCAACAATATTATGGTTTTAAAGTACAGGTATGTAACCCTGCAAGTGGTAATGAAAAAGGCCACGTCGAACGAAAAGTTGGTTATGTACGTTACAATTTCTTTAGCACACCCCCAGTCATTAATGATTTTGAGGATCTGAGAGAACAATTGGAATGTCAATTAAAGAAAGATAGACAGCGACTACATTATAAAAAAGAAGAATTGATTGAAGACCTATGGTTACAGGAGCAAAAGCAATTATTGAAATTACCAGAAGAACCTTATCCTGTATTTAAGCAGTTTGCGATTGGATTTAATAAATATAATGAATTCAATTTGGATCAACACTTGATCCATGTACCGAGAGCGCGAAATTATGTACAACTATATTGTATTACGTATTGGGATTCTTTCAAGGTGATTACAAATGAAGGTGAAATTTTATTATCTGATACAAGACCGTATATGAAGAAACGACGTTTCATTCCGTGGAAAGATATATTAAAAGATTGGTTGAAAAAGCCACGTGTAATCGGGCATTCACGTTATACCCCCTATTTACCAACTCGTATTAAAGAGTACTTAACAGTCCCTTCCTTTGCGTTAAGGAAACAGCGACTAAATGAATTGATAACGCTTTTAGTGAATCATGATATGAAAGAAATTGACCAAAACTTTTACGAATATATTCCGAAAAATAACGAGGAACAGGAACACCCTTACGGTGTAAATTGGACAGATTATGATGCCCTTTCTCAAAAGGGAAAGGAGGTAACAGCACATGAATGAAGCGATTCATCAATTGTGTAAACAGCTAAGACTAGCCCATATAGCTGAATCTATTGACGATGTTCCATTTACAACGCCAGAAGAATATATTTACCAACTTTTATTAAAAGAACAAATGGGGCGAGAACAAGCCAAAATAGCACGAAACTTAAAACAAGCGCGATTTATTGATACAAAAACATTAGAAACCTATCAATGGCATAAAGATATCAGTTTACCAAATCATATAACCAAAGAAGAATTAGTGAAATTAGAGTTCATTCGAAGAAATGAAAATTTAATTTTAGTTGGAGCGCCAGGTACTGGGAAAACACATTTAGCATCAGCACTAGGTAGAAAGGCTTGTGAGCAAGGATATGAGGTCCGTTTTTATAGAGTTTCACATTTAGTAGAAGAATTAGAGCAGGCACTAAAAACGGGAAAATTAAAGCAATTTCGAAGTAAGTTAGAGAAAGTAGATTTGATGATTTTAGATGAAATGGGTTACCTTCCATTTGGAAAAGAAGGAGCTGAACTACTCTTTCAAATTATTACGGAGTGTTACGAGCAAAAGAGTTTAATTATTACGTCAAACTTAGAATTTAGTCAGTGGAATCGTATTTTTTCAGATTCGCGTTTAACAGCAGCTCTGGTGGATCGCTTAATTCACCATGCCCATATTATTTCTTATACGGGACAGAGCTTCCGTTTAGCCAACGCGTTGTCGAGAAAACAGTAAAAATATTGGGTGGCAACACTCTGTATTTTTCATTGCAATTCTCTGCACTTTTATCTTGCAAAATACACCTGTAATAAAAACTACTCTATTTGGAGATACGACATGACTGTAATTAAGTGCTGTGGCTAATGTGACTTTCTAAGTTACACTTATTTTATATTATGTCGTATAGCATAACCTCTATTTTAACTTTTTGCTTCGTGAGTGAGAGCAACACGTTCCTATGTCTTCCGTTGTATCACGTCCATTTTTTGAGTTTCTTCTATTAAATATGGTGATTTTATTTATCTGCGTGAAATGACGTCCAGCCATATTATTTTTTGCTACTTTAAACTTCTCGACTAGTTCCTATCCACTTAACTCTTTACCTACTAAATCTCCATCTACTTATTCGACTGTTATCTCATCCTAAATTTTCAATACATCAAAATTAAAATTTAGAAATCGTGATTTTGTTTGTAAAATTTGTAAATACCTTTAAGGATTTTAAAATTGATTATTTCGAAAATCATTGGATAAATATGGGTATCCTTTTAAAAATATATAGGTTTGTTTTAAAAATAAAGTAGCTTATCAACCTCTTAAAATGTTTATTATCCTAGGTTGAAAATGGTATAATTGAAGAAACGTTCGTTCGTATTTTAGGGGCTTAAAATGAGGAGGAATTTAGGGTGGAAGAAAATCTTTTTTCATTAAACCAGTATCGCATTATTCAAGAAACGGAAAAATCAATCGAGCAAGTTAAAAATAAAAAACTCGACATGTATCAACCGGACTTTAAGCAATTTGAAATTTTTTGTGAGAGAAATTTCTTGCCACTAGATTTTGATTCGCTTGAACTTTACTTACATAATTTAATCACCGTGCAGCGTGTTCGTCTTTCTACGTTTAATCGTCGATTAGCCGGTGTGAAATATTGGCTCATGAACAAATTGAATATGCAACAAACACTGGAACAAGAAGATCGTGTTCGTTTATTGCGACAACTATATAATGAAGAAACTTTTTTACGCCTTAAACCGCAACGGGGAATTCGTGCGGAAAGTCAAAATGATGTGCTGCGTTTAATCGATCGCTTTGATACCAACAAAAAGGCAGATATTCGGAAACGTGCCATTTGTCTAGTAAACTTGATTACCGCAAACCGTCCATCAGAAATGGTACGTCTTAAGGTTAGTGATTTTGACTTAGAAAATCGTACAGTTTGGGTCATGATGACAAAACAGGGGGAAATGAAGGAAAAGCGTCTCACTCTAGAATGTGTTCAGGCAGTGAAGAAGTATATTTCAGAATGTGAGCTTCAACCTGACGATTATTTTGTGGGGGCTGCAGATAAGTGGGGAAACCATACGAGTCGTCAAATTCATGAAGATAGTTATAGCCAGTCTATTCATAATTGGCTTGGGTTTGCGCCATACACCTTCCGAAAAACGCAAATTACAGCCATGTATCAAAAAGGTGCTGATATACCAACGATTGCAAAGCAGTCTGGCCATAAATCGCATCAAACCATTATGGAACATTATATTAACTTGAAAACTAGTGATGTGGATGAGTTTTTATAAATGTTAAAGAACAAGAAGAGGGTGCGATAGCTTAAAAAGACTAGATGATTAAACCTTGCGGATCCTCCTTTTAATGGTGATATATCTAATATGTCACGAAAAATAGAGTGAGTTATAGATGATATAACACAGGTGTTGAACATACGACATCTGTGTTATTGTACTACAATCTCCAATTTGCTAATTTAAATCAATACATCCCTATTCCATCATAGGAAGGGGAGAATAAAAACCTCACAAAAGTGGAAATTTCCACTTTTGTGAGGTTTATTTTTCTCGAAATCTACTCAAATTCAATTAATAGATCACCTGTTGAAATCGAATCTCCTTCTACAACATAGATATCTGAGATTATCCCATCTCTAGGTGCTTGTACCGTTGTTTCCATTTTCATGGCTTCTGTAATGAGTAGGTGATCCCCACGTTTAACAGAACTACCTTTTGGTACAACGACTTTTAAAACCGTTCCCGGCATCGTAGCCCCAATTTGATTCGGATTGGATGGGTCTGCTTTTACTGCAGCTGTCCCTGTTGTTTTCACATGACTATCTTGAATGATCAGCTCACGGGATTGACCATTTAATTCAAAATATAACACTCGCGTGCCATCGTGTTGAGCTTCTCCAATGGATACTAATTTTACAATTAGGGTTTTTCCTTTTTCAATCTCAACATTAATTTCTTCACCTAATTTTAGTCCGTAGATAAATGTTGCTGTATCTAATACAGAGATATCTCCAAATTGTTCTTCCGCTGCGATATAATCTTCAAATACTTTGTCATATAGCGCATGTGAAATACAATCATGCTCTGTAATCTCACGATTAGGATACTTTTCTTCAAGCATTAATCGTAACGCTTCGAAATCTACTGCGGGCAATAATTCACCTGGGCGTACTGTGATGGCTTCACGTTCTTTTAAAATTACCTTTTGTAATTCTTCTGGGAATCCACCATGAGGTTGCCCCAAGTAACCTTGGAATAGTTCAATAACTGACGCTGGGAAGTCTAGCGTTGCACCACGCTCAATAACCGAGTGTTCATCTAAATCATTTTGTACCATAAAGAGCGCCATATCTCCGACAACTTTTGAGGATGGTGTTACTTTTACAATGTCCCCAAACATGAGATTTACACGACCATACATGGTTTTAACTTCTTCCCAACGTGCACCCAGTCCTACACCCTTTGCTTGTTGTTGAAGATTACTATATTGTCCACCTGGCATCTCGTGTACATATACTTCAGAATGTGGGCTCACCATTCCACTTTCAAATTCACTGTAGAATTTACGTACCTCTCCATAATAATCAGATAGTGATTCTAATGCATCGATATCAGCGCGCACCTGACGCTCTGTACCTGATACAGCATAGGCAAGTGAATTGGCAGAGGGTTGTGATGTTAATCCAGACATTGAACCAAGTGCTGTATCAATAATATCTACACCCGCATCAATCGCACGTACATAAGTGTAAATTCCATTACCACTTGTATCATGCGTATGCAAATGAATTGGTAAAGTTGTGACATCTTTTAACTCAGAAATTAAACGATAGGCAGCTTCTGGTTTTAATAAACCGGCCATATCTTTGATGGCTAAAATATGTGCGCCAGCGTTTTCTAACTCTTTTGCCATATCTTTATAATATTGCACAGTATACTTCGCACGATTGTCATTTAAAATATCACCTGTATAGCAAATCGCTGCCTCGGCCACTTTCCCCGCATCGCGTACTGCTTCAATCGATACCTCCATCGATTTAATCCAGTTTAGCGAGTCGAAAATTCTAAATACATCGATCCCTGTTTCAGCAGATTGGCTAATAAATTCACGAATGACGTTGTCTGGGTAATTTTTATATCCAACTGCATTTGCTCCACGTATTAACATTTGGAACAGGACATTGGGAATCTCTTTTCGCAGCTTTTCTAAACGTTTCCATGGATCTTCCTTTAAAAAGCGATAAGCCACATCAAATGTCGCGCCACCCCACATTTCAAGTGAAAAGAAATCTTTCATCCCTGCAGCAGTTTGTTTTGAAACAGCTAGCATATCGGCTGTACGCATACGTGTGGCAAGTAAAGATTGATGTGCATCACGCATCGTGGTATCTGTTAAGAGGACATCTTCTTGTTCATGAATCCATTTTACAAGCCCTTCAGCGCCTTGAGTGTCTAAAATTTGTTTTGTGCCAGACAATTCTTCTGGAATAAGAATGCTTGGTACAACGGGTTTTGTGAAAATCGGTTTTGATTTCGATTCAACACTTGGGAAACCATTTACTGTTACGTTCCCGATATAATTTAATAATTTCGATCCGCGATTTCGTGGTAATTTAAAATTGAACAGCTCTTCTGTTGTATCAATAAAATTCGTATTGAATTCTCCAGATAAGAACTTAGGGTGCGTTACAACGTTCTCTAAAAACGGAATATTTGTTTTCACACCGCGAATACGAAACTCACGTAAATTTCGGTTCATTTTTTCAGCTGCCTGTTTAAAGGTCGTGCCCCATGTGGAAACTTTTACGAGTAATGAATCATAATACGGTGTCACAACTGCGCCTTGGAATCCATTTCCAGCATCTAAACGTACACCAAACCCACCTGAAGATCGATAGACTTGTAGTTTCCCAGTATCCGGCATGAAATGATTTAATGGATCTTCTGTTGTGACACGGGATTGAATGGCATAACCGAATAACGGAATATCTTGTTGTTCGGGAATCCCTACTTCTTCACTTAATAATGACTTTCCATCGGCTATATGAATTTGTGTTTGTACAATATCAATACCCGTAATCATTTCAGTAATCGTATGTTCCACTTGAATACGTGGGTTCACTTCGATGAAATAAAAGTCATCTCCAGCAACTAAAAACTCAACCGTCCCTGCATTCACATAACCAACGTTTTTCATCAATTTAACGGCAGCATCGCAAATTCTATTACGTAACTCTTCTGATAAAGAGATAGATGGCGCAATTTCAACTACTTTTTGATGACGACGTTGAATGGAGCAATCACGCTCATACAGATGAATAATGTTTCCATGTCGATCCCCAATGATTTGTACTTCAATATGCTTTGGTTGAATAATACATTTTTCTACATATACTTCATCTGAACCAAACGCTGCTTTCGCTTCAGATTTCGCTCGTTCATATGCTGAGGCGATATCTTCTGCATGTTCTACCATACGCATGCCTCGTCCACCACCACCTAGGGCAGCTTTAATCATAATCGGATAACCGTATGTATCGGCAAATTGCTGTACTTCTTCTAATGATTGAACCGGTCCATCTGTTCCGGGAATAACAGGAATATCAGCTTGAATTGCTTGTTCACGAGCCTTTACTTTATCGCCAAACATATCTAAATGACGCGATTCAGGCCCAATAAAGACGATCCCTTCTTGTTCGCATCTCTGTGCAAACTCTAAGTTTTCCGATAAAAAGCCGTATCCTGGATGGATTGCATCTGCTCCACAACTTTTCGCAATTGCAATGATTCCCTCAATATCTAAATACGCATCAATTGGCTTTTTTCCAGCACCAACTAAATACGATTCATCTGCTTTATAACGATGATATGAGCCACTATCTTCTCGAGAATAGATTGCTACTGTTTTAAGATTCAGTTCTGTTAATGCACGGAATACTCGAATCGCAATTTCTCCACGATTGGCTACTAATACTTTTTTTAGCGTGTTCATTTTATCAATCCCATCTGTTTTATAGTCATGGAAGCATATAAAAAGGCAGAACAATTTTAATAATGGTCCTGCCAAATCTATATGATTTAAGAGTTTAATGGTTGGGGAAATGAAACATACAACGATGAAAATCAAATCTGAAAAATTAGTTTGATACTGTTTCGAATTGGTCCACCCATTGGATCGTTAATAAATTCGATAGTGTGGATAATTCATGATGAATCTGAATATGTTTTTTACACTTAACCGTCGCGACACACTCAATAATAGAATGTTGATCTTCAATCAAAACTTTATAACTACCTACATTGGGTAATGAATAGTTTGGTAATAGCCCATTTCTTTGACAATACTTGGTTTTATAAAAGCCTCCCAATATATTGGGTAATTCATTAAGCTTTCGTTCTGTTAAGTGCTTTCGAATCAAAGTCGAACTAATTTTTTGATTATTCCACTGTAACTCCTCAACAACAGTTAGGCCTACTCGCTGTGTGGCCGCATAAACTGCTAGTGTTCTAACAGTACCACTTGCTTTCGACCCATAGGTGTAGTCGAAACCACAAATAATTTCTTTAGCATTCAACCCAATAATATAATCATCTAAGAATTCGTTTGCTTCTACTTTTGCTAATTCCTTTGTAAACTCTACGATATAAAAAATGTCTACCCCGAGCTTTTCTAACTTTTCAGCCTTTTGTTCTAGTGGCTCTAGATATGAGACTTCGGAGCCCGGGACTAGCACACTTTTAGGATGTGGGAAAAAAGAGAGAACCGCTAGTGATAAATTGTGTGCTTGTGCTTTTTCTTTAGCGGTTTGAATTACCTTTTGGTGTCCTAAATGCACACCATCAAAATAACCAAGTGCCATAGCCACATCGGGACAAGATTGTTTAATCTCTTGTAAGTTATTAGCATTCACATAGATTACCTTCATGCGATCCTCTCCTTTTTCTTTTATCTTGCTAGAGTTTGTGCTACTTCATAGATTAAATCTTCTTGTCCACCAACAGCCTTCATTTGCCCAATTTTTATTAAAAGGTCACGTTCATCGACACCGAATTGTTTAGCGGCCTTTTGTGCATGTAACAAGAAGCTTGAGTACACGCCAGCGTAACCTAAAGTTAAGCTACTACCAGTGACTTCTTGCGATTGTTGCATGATTGGTGCAATCACATCATTTGCCGTATCCATTAATTTATATAGATCAACACCTGTTTCATAGCCTAAGCGTTCTAAAACTGCAACCATGACTTCTGTTTGTGTATTTCCAGCTCCGGCACCTAATGCGCGCATACTTCCATCAATGTAAGTCGCTCCAGCTTCAACTGCTGCAATTGTATTTGCCATTGCCATCGATAAATTGTTATGGGCATGGAAGCCGATGTCGCATTGGATACTTTGTCTAAGTGCTGCAATTCGATTCGTTACATCTTGTGGTAACATCGCACCAGCGGAATCGGTTACATAAACGATTTCAGCTCCGTAACTTTCGAATAATTTTGCTTGTTCTACAATTTTTTCAACAGGTGCCATATGGCTCATCATTAAAAATCCAACTGTTTTCATGCCAAGATTACGAGCTAACTCAATATGTTGTGCAGCCACATCAGCTTCTGTTACGTGAGTTGCTACACGAACCATTTTTGCTCCTAATTTCGCTGCATTTTCTAAATCTTGTTTTGTTCCGATTCCAGGGATCAATAGTACTGCGACCTCTGACGTTGTACATTCAGATACAGCAGCTTCAATCAATTTTAATTCGCTCGTTGCTGACAAGCCGTATTGTAATGAAGAGCCACCTAAGCCATCTCCGTGTGATACTTCAAAATATCGAACACCCGCTGCATTTAAACCTCTTGCTGCAGCACGTACTTGATCCTCTGTAAAGGAATGGCGTACCGAGTGACTTCCATCACGTAACGATACATCTAAAATATTTAATGTCATGAGATGACCTCCTTATCGCGCTGTAGGTGGCGCGCCATTTCATTACCGACTTGTACTGCAGCTGCCGTCATAATATCTAAGTTACCAGCGTATGCCGGTAAATAGTCTGCTGCACCATTTACTTCGATAAATACAGATACTTTTTTGCCTTCAAAAATTGGTGTTGCTTTTAATGTGTAGCCTGGAACGTAAGCCTGTACTTCCACGACCATATCTTGAATGGACTTCGTAATGGCTTCTTCATGTCCTTCTTCTTCTACTAAGGCATGGATGGCATCACGCATAATAATTGGTGGCTCAGCCGGGTTTAAAATAATAATCGCTTTCCCTTTTTTCGCACCGCCAACTACTTCGATTGCTTTAGATGTTGTACTTGTGAATTCATCGATATTCGCACGTGTACCAGGACCTGCAGAAAGACTAGCAATTGTGGCAACAATTTCAGCATAGTCGACAGGCACAACACGATTGATTGCATGAATCATCGGAATTGTCGCCTGGCCACCGCACGTAACCATATTCACGTTTGATTTTTCGATATGCTCTTTTAAATTTACTGGTGGAACTGTAAATGGTCCGATTGCAGCTGGTGTTAAATCAATTACTTTTTTACCTGCTGCAGTTAATAAATCACTATTACGCTTATGTGCATAGGCACTTGTTGCGTCATATACGATATCAACTAAATCAAGGCGTTCCATTAAGCCGTCGATTCCGTTTGAAATAATTTCATAACCGCGACGTTTCGCACGTTTTAGACCATCAGAGTTCGGATCAATCCCAACCATAACGCTCATTTCTAACACTGGGCTGCGCTCAATTTTATACATTAAATCCGTTCCGATATTTCCTGATCCAATAATTCCAACCTTAAGCTTTGTCATTTTTTCACCACTTCCTTCAAAATGTTAACGCTTACTTTTCCGAGTATGCCGAAGTCAGCCTCGAATTCATCGCCTGCTTCGAAGGTAACAGCTTTTGATAGTGCTCCTGATAAAACAAACATGCCGGGCTTGATTGAAATGTCATATGTACTCACTTCATTTGCTAACCAAACAACTGCATTAAGTGGGTTACCTAACACGGCCGAGCTTGTTGCCTCATCTAAAAATTCACCATTTTTCTTTACGATCATTGGAATATTTGTAATGTCTTCAATATCTTTCAGTAGTGTGCGTTTTTCACCTAAAATGGCACCTGCTGAGGAACCGTTGTCGGCCACTGTATCTTCGAATTTAATATTCCAATTCTCGATACGGCTATCAATTACTTCTACTGCTGGTACCACATAGTCAGTTGCATCGATGACATCTTGCACTGTCACATTTGGTCCCTTTAACTCTTTATTGAAAACAAAAGCAATTTCAAATTCTACCTTTGGTTGAATAAACGACTCAGTCGGTAACCCTTCTACCTCGTCATAAACCATCGTATCTAAAATAAAGCCGTAGTCCGGCGTATATACATTCAGCATTTCTTGCATCGCTTTACTTGTTAAACCAATTTTTAAGCCTTTTACTGTCGCTCCAGCGTCAACTTTTTGACGAATTTGCTCTAATTGAACGGCATAAGCATCAGCAGCTGTAATTCCTTCATTGGTTTCAGTTAATGGAGCAATTGGCTGTTTCGTACGTTCTGCTTCAAGCAATGCTTCAGCTAGTAGTTGAATATTCATAGACAATTCTCCCTTTACGACTCAATTGTTTCTAATTGTGTCAATTGACGATATTTACCACTGAAGAACAATAACGGATCTTTATCTTCAAGATGTAAATCTACTACTTTACCAATGAATAATGTATGGTCACCTTCTACATGTTCAGATACAACTTCACATGCGATTTGTGCAATGGCCCCTTTTAATACTGGTAGTTCAGCTAATGTTTCAAACTCTACTGACTCACCAGGCTTCCCAGCGAAATGACGTGAGTAATGCTCTTGATCTTCCGCTAAAATATTTACTGTATATTTTTTAGATTGTGAAACTTTCTCTAAAAATTTTGCTTTATGTCCAATAGAAATGACGACAAGCTTGGGATCTAATGATACTGACATAAACCCGTTTGCTGTCATTCCATGAGTTTCTCCCTCGTTTTCTGTTAAAAGAACTGTTACACCTGTAGCGAATTTCCCCATTGCATCTCTAAATAAACGATCATCCATCCCAATTCCACCATCCTTACATTGAATGATTTAATGATAAAGGAGTCTATTAAAAATTATCATTGCTTTTTTTATTGAAAATTCAGACATAAACAATAAAAATTATGACGAGGTTAAATTTGAATTTTATGTGAATCTTTTTAAAAAAACATAGAATTATCAATATTTTCTAATAATAAAGGTCTCATTTTCTTTTAAGGAATTTTTATTTTACATTTTCCACTTTTAGTCTCCGGGCTAATAGGTCGTCCTTATTTTTTCTTGTAAATCCTTTTTTTTTCAAATAAAATTTTCAACATGGAAGAATCGTAGTATCGAATTTTTCTATAAAACACTTAGGTTTTATCAACAACGTTGAAGTGATCTTGCGAATGGAGGTGTAAATTTTCTACGAAGTTTATTGAAAACGCTAACATCTAACTTATGACTTGCAGAAAAAGAAAAATAAAATTGTATCCTTAATTTTTTGAAAAATCTGATTATTGTAGGTAAAAACAGGGGAATTTTCCCTAATAGTTTAACGAAAGTACTAATAATTTTTACGAAACAAAGTGGATGGGAAAAATTGTAATACAAGGGGGTCTTTTATGCGTTGGGTTGTTTTAGGGTTTTTATTCTTATTATCTGTTTTAAACTATACGGATAAATCAGTTTTAGGTTTAGCCGCAGAGCCAATCATGTCCGAACTAAATTTATCTTATGATCAGTTTGGTTTAGTAGGAAGTAGCTTCTTCGCTGCATACGCTATCGGAAGTCTGGTTTTAGGTACATTAACGTATCGTTTCAACTCAAAATATTTATTAATGATGATTGCTGGTGGATGGACAGTATCATTAGCGAGCGCTTATTTTGTAGAAACGTTGACACAGTTAATTATGCTACGTGTTGTTCTAGGTTTCTTCGAAGGTAGTACGCTTAGTATGTGTCTAGTACACCTTGCACGATGGTTTACTAGTTCACAACGTGGTACCGCTACAGCTATTATGACTTCTGGTACAACAGTTGGTACGTATTTAGCTGCACCACTTTTAGTTTCGGGGATTACAAACATTGGTTGGCAACATACTTTCGCAATGCTAGGGGTAGCAAGCTTTGTATGGGCAGTCTTCTTTTTCTTTATGAGGGACGAGCCAAAGCAACCATTGGTGGAAGACGTAAAATCTTTAGCTTCTAACAAGGAAGTACCGTTCAAGCATATTTTAAAAGTATTCATCAACCCTTATGTATTATCAATTTTAGTTGTAGGTTTCGTATCAATGTGGATTACTACTTGGGTTCTTACATGGGCACCAACTTACTTAACGAAAATCGTTGGTCTTGAGCCACAAAGTATGAGCTTAATCTTCGCTGGAATGGGTATTACAGGTACAGTATTTGCCATTTGTGCAGGTAAATTTACAGATTACTTATTCAAGAAAAATAAAAGTCTTATCAAATCTTATGACCGTGTACTAGTAACAGTGTTACTGGTTGGTGCGGCTTCTTACGGAATGACAACGATTGTATCTTCACCTGTTTTAGCCTGTGTTTTCTTAGGAGTGGGCTTAATTATGAACACAAGCTTACTACCTTTAAACTCTGCGATTAAAACGATGATCATTCCGAAAAATTTAGTAGGTAGTGTAACAGGTGTTTCATTATCTATTTCAAGTATGGCGGGTATAATTGGTCCATGGATTACGGGTTACTTAATTACACTTGCAGGGGATGACGTACGTGCTGGCTTTAACTCAGGGGTAGCAGTAATTGTTAGTTTATATGTTATAACTGCAATCGTGTTACTAGCTACGCGTAAATTAAAAATTTCAGCAACTGAAAAAGAAGATGCAAATCGTGCTGCTGAAGAAGAGAAAATGAACTTAGATGTTGCAGTAGAGTAATAAAATTACTATCCAGTTGAATACTCCACCTGACTGTAGACAATCTCTAAACTGAGTTTGTTTATAGTCTTTTTTTGTTTAAATAAAGAATTCACTTCGGTGCCTATCCTCGTTATTAAACTCCAACTCTAATTACCTATGTATTTTTATCAAATAGGGACCGTGACCTCGAGTGCTTTAGTTCATATTGAAAAAAGACATAAGAGGTTAACTCTACATGTCTTTTTGTCGTCAATATGATGCAGGTTTACTTTCTTCATCTCCAAGCTTCAAACAATTAATCACTTGAAATTCGTCAAATCTACTTTTCTTTTATTTTGTAAATTCATCAAAGCTTAAGCTATTTGATAGGATGAGCGCTTGAATAACCAATAAAGTATACGCTGCAGCGGATGCATTTTTTAGTGAAATTTGAAGCTGCTCTTCGACTTGTTTGATGCGGTATTGGACACCACCGATTGATAACGTCAACTCATCCATCGTTTCTTTTAAGCGCTGGCTGTTTAATAAATAGACGTAAAGCGTGTACAACAATTCCTTTTTACGTGGATCGTCGAAATCGTATAGGCCTTTTAACGTCTTTTTCCCCATTTCATGGATCTGTTCTATACTCATATTTTTGACGATATCGCCAAGCAGTCCTAAGTCCTCGTAATCTGTTAGTAGCTTTTTGTTTGGGAAGCGTTGTGCGATACGCGCCTCATTTAGCGAACGTTCAAAGTCCTTAAAACCGTTAAATGTTCCGCTAAGCCCAATTGAATATTTATAATTGTTATTTTGTTTCTCCATCATTTGGAAAATCCTTAAAATTTTCTTTTGCCAGCTTTGTTTATTGTTATTTTGCGGATTAAGAAGTGCAATTTCTTCCCCAAGTACCGCAAAAATACAAGGTAATTCCGCCTCTTTGGCCAACTTAAATAACTGTGTTAGTTGGTCATGAATATCAATAATTTCGTTATTTTTCTTTTTCTTTTGCACACTAATAATGCCTGTTGAAAACGGTGGCTGAAACTTAAACGGTAAAAATTTATAGTATGATTCGATATCTTTAATATTTCGATTATGAATTAACCGTTCTAATAATGAGCTTCGCAGACGTTGTTGCTCTTCAAACTGAGCTTCCTCGTATAAAATACACAACGCCACAACGGTTGAAATCCGTTCTAAAAATAAGTGGTCATTTTCATCTATACGCTCGTCATCGAAGTAAAAAAAAGAACAGTTTGCATAGTTCTTTTTATTAATAAGAACAGGAGCCGTCAACTTCCAATAGCTATTTCCTTTGTAATGTGAAACGTTGTGCTCATGGTCAAAATGCGATAATTTTACTGTATCTTTTTGAATTACTTGAAGCTGCATGTCTGTTAAACCAATTTTACTTAATGGATTACCATGTATATCCTCAATTAAAATTGGAATGTTTAACAGCTCATACGCAGCGTACACAATCTCATCCAATGAATGCTTGTCTGTTACTTTTTGTGTGAGCTGACCTTGAAACATGGAAATTTTTTCGAGCATTTGCTTGTGATGCAAAAGTGCATCGTAGGTCATTTCAAGCTCAGTTAAAATGTTGTCGTTTTGATAAAGGTAAATAAGATCCTCCTTTTCCTCGAGCCAATCGCGCTCCAAACGCACTTTAAACTCGCAACAAGGATCGCCTTTTGCGATGCACTTATATTCGATGGCAATAATTGATTCGCCAAACTCATATGTCAATGCACCACTCGCAAAACCACATAACATATGGCAAACACATTCATTTGATAAACCGTAATTTTTAAGATGCATTTCGGCTTCAAATGATTCTACCCATTGTCCCCACGTATCGATGCATTCAATTGTCCCATCCGGATGACGCACAATTTCCCCCTTGAAAATAACATCTTTTACGTGACCTAAGCGTGAGTGGCTTTTACCGACAGGATTTGTTTTGTTTGTATTTTGGAGCTTATTTTTTGCTGACTCCATTCCAAACTCTTTGCCAAATCGGAATAAAAAGCCTTTCGTTTTATGAGAGCCCATGTTGTTTACTAAATTATTTTTTAATGTTTGGAAGGCATTTGCTGACATTAAAATGTTTTTTGTTTCGCTAGAATTAAAGGCAACTTGACTCACCAACACCACATCCCCATTGAATTTCTATTTCACCATGTTACATAAGTGGAATTCATTTTTCAATAAATTTTAAAGATTAAAACTACTTTTTCAATAAAAATCGCTATGATGTTAAAAATCTTTAAACGTTATACTCAGAACATAATAGATTAGCCAGTCAGCACAAGGGGGCAAAACGATGACGATTTTTGAAGGATTTCATAATAGCTACGTACTAGCAAATGGTGTACGTACACATTATTCGTGGGCTGGAACAGAAGGACCAGCAGTAATCTTACTACACGGTGCAGGACCGGGAGCTTGCGGCGCAGCAGGGTGGCGCTTTATGTTACCAGCGCTAGCAAAAGCGGGGTATCGCGCATACGCAATAGACCAATTATCAATGGGCTTCACAGATGCACGCCCTCATGCATGGCCAGTAAATGGTCACCAAAGCTTAGTAGATCATGTACATGATTTTATTGAAGCATTATGTCTAGATGAAGTATCACTTATCGGCAATTCACAGGGTGCTTACGTTGCAGCTAAATATGCAATCGACCATCCAGAAAAAGTGAATAAAGTCGTTTACATTGGCAGTAATACAATTTATCAAGCAATGCAAGAAGTACCTGCAAGAAAGCTACGTTCATTCTTAGAAGTGATTGGCTATGACTATACAGAAGAATCGTTACGCAAATTTATGTACCGTAATTCAACTGAAGACACAGTCATTCCTGAAGAATTAATTCAACTACGTCACCAAGCAGCAACTCGCCCAGGCGTAAGAGAATCAAATCAAGCGTTCGATGCTTACTTAGCAAGAATGAATGAAGAACCAAAGCTTTGGGATCGTTACTGCATTAAAGATACATTACCAAAATTAAAAATTCCTGGATTATTCATTTGGGGGAACCAAGATGCGGTTGCACCAGTTGAGACAGGTTATAAACTAGAGAAATTATTGCCGAACATTAAATTCGAATATATCGAAAACTGCGGTCACCAAGCACAAACGGACCAACCAGAAATCGTGAACCAACTTGTCATCGATTTTTTAGCAGTGGAAAACGCCGAAGTAGTTACAGCACAATAGAATGGTTTTGAAAGGAATGATCACATGGTAACGCTAGTTGAAAATAAAGTGCTTTATGAAGAAATTATGGAAAAAGCGAAGCGTATCGGTGAAGCTGCAGAGTTAGAAGCACTTGAAGCTGATCGCAACTCAACAATTTCTCCACGTATTGCGGAAATTATCCGCGAGGAAGAAATCCATCGTTTAATTTTACCGAAAGAGTTTGGCTATCCACAATTGGATTGGCGTACGTTCGTTGATCTAGTAAGCAAGGTTGGTTACTATAACTTATCTGCTTCATGGTTAACATATTTCTTCTCAGCACATAACTCTTGGGTATGTTACTATCCAAAGCACATTCGCGATGAAGTCATTCATCAAGGCGGATTCGTGGCTGACGTATTTGCGCCAATCGGTAAAGTGGAACCAGTTGAAGGTGGCTATACGATTTCAGGTAAGTACAATTTTGTAAGCGGTATCAACTACTGTGATTGGGTTGGCGTTGGCGCAATGATGAAATTTGAAGATAGCGACAAGCCTGAGCGTGTAGGGATTTTATTAAAAGTTTCTGACTTAGAAGTTGTGAAAACATGGGATTCGCTTGGTCTTCGTGGATCAGGTAGTAATACATTAATCGTCGATAATGTGTTCGTTAAGCCTGATGCGATTTTGCGCTTTAGCAAAATTATCGAAAAGAGCCAACCACCGTATGAAGATTTCGATCAAGACTACTTATACTACAACACACCATTCTACCCTGGCTTCTATGTAGGGTTCGCAGCGATGGCTGTTGGTGGTGCAGAGCGAGTAGTTGAAGAATTTGAAAAGCATACAGCAGGTCGTGTACGCTTCTCTGGCGTAAGCGAAAAAGACTCTCCTACGAGCCAACGCGTGCTTTCGGAGTTAAAGCTTGAAATGCTTTCTGCTAAAACATTATTAAATGAATATATAAAGATGATGGAAACAGATAAAGGTGGCCCATATGAAGGTGCCCAATATAAAGCCATCCGTGCAAAAATTATTGATAAGTGTACGCAAATTGGCGTAAAAGCACTACTTACTTTAGGGGGACACGCATTATTAAAAGGTCACCCAGTCGAGCTATTCACTCGAGACTTAATGGCAATCGCGACACACATTACTTCTTTATATGAAGATGGCATTTTAGGTTACGGTAGACATTTGTTTGGTGTTCAAACAAACATTCAAGGGTAACATTGCCAGCTGAACATGTAATTTATAAAAATAAATAACTAACCATGAGGTGAATATAGATGGAGAAATTTATTTACGCACCAGAAATTGCAAAATTAGGACACGTAGCTTTAGTTTCAGAAAATCTAGAAAAATCTTTAGAGTTCTTCCGCGATACAATTGGGTTAGAAGAAACAGAAGTTGTAGATGGCGTACACTACTTACGCGCTTGGGGCGACTTCGAACACCATACATTATCTATTACAGCTGGTGAAACATCTTACATTGATCATATCGGCTGGCGTACAAAACGTCGCGAGGACGTAGCAACTTTCGCAAAATTATTAGAGGCTGCTGGAACAGAAGTACGCTACGTACAAGCTGGCGAAGAAGTAGCACAAGGTGAAGCAGTCCGCTTCGAATTACCAAGTGGTCACCGCTTTGAACTTTACTACGATATGGAAAAAACACCTGCTGATGAATCACGTAAATCCGTGCTTAAAAATCAGACGTATAAATCTTGGGCGAAAGGTGTATCTCCACGCCGTATCGACCACGTAAACTTACAAACTTCTCACGATAACGCTGAGATTGTACAATATTTAAAAGATGCACTAGGTTTTAAATTGCGCGAATATTTCGTAAATCCGGATGACGTACAAGTAGCAAGCTGGTTATCAGTAACAAACTTAGTACATGACGTAGCAATTATGTCTACACCACGTTCAAAAGCGCCAAACGAAATGCACCATATCGCTTACTGGTTAGATAATGCACAAGATTTACTACGTGCTGCTGATATCTTATGTGAAGCAGATATTCAATTCGTAGGTCCTGGGAAACACGGAATTTCTCAAGCAATGTACATTTACGTAAAAGACCCAGGAAGCGGTTTACGTCTTGAAATCTTTACAAACGGATACTTAATCTTCGAGCCAGACTGGGAGCCAGTAAAATGGAGTTACGAAGAATATTTGAAAAACGGTTCTGCATACTGGGGTGACCGTCGTCGCGATGATGTAGATCGTGAAGCACAAGTAAAAGAATTAGCTAAAGCCTAATAACTAAACCACCAGTATTCATGATGATGAACGCTGGTGGTTTCTTAGGTAATAATATGAATAGGATATTCTGACAGGAAGGGGTGTTACAGTTGACAGCAATGTTAAAAGTATTGGTCTTATCTCTAATTGGCGGTTATATTTTTAGCCTGCTACACATCCCGATTCCATGGATGCTCGGCCCAATTGTTATCGTTATGTTAGCTCAATTTGTTTATAAAGGACCACTCAAATGGTCTGGTCAAATGCGTGATATCGGCGTCGTGATGGTCGGTACCGTAATCGGTGTACAATTTAACATCGACTTATTCGGCATGATAGGGTCAATCTTCTTTTACATGATCATGCTCAATGTTATTTTAATTGGAGGCTCCATCGGCATTGCCTATTTAACGAGTAAATGGACTAAAATTCCGATGAAAGCTGCTGTACTAGGGGCTATTCCAGGTGGTTTAGGTCAAATCGTGATGTTTGCGGAAGAAGAAAAGGTTGAAGAAATAGGGGTTATTTCTTATTTTCAAGTCATTCGGCTGTTACTAGTCGTTGTATTCGTACCCTTTATTGTTGCTGGGCATGTCGTAAGCAAACCGCCAACTGACGCTAAGCTCACGATTAGTTTAGTATTGTTAATTGCACTTGCGTGGGTATGTTCGCATCTGATGAAACGTATTCATTTGCCTGTCGCATTTTTCATCACACCAATTATTTTATTAATTACGTTGCAACTCACAACACCCATCGCAATGCCACAAGTACCTGGCATCGTCATGGTCATTGCACAACTGTTAATCGGCGCCCATATTGGTTTAATGCTCAAGCCACATATGATTAAGCTTCCAGTACGCGTCCTTGTAGGTGGCATTGTTAGTGCATTCGCGCTGATTGCCCTAACATTTGGCTCAAGTTTCTTAATGTCATTCGCATTAGAGACAACTTTTGCTACAAGCTTCCTAAGCACAGCACCAGGTGGCTTAGATCAAATGGTTTTATTAGCTGATGCAGTAAAAGCAGAAGTCTCGCTTGTTTCGATGTTCCAAACCTTCAGGCTACTGTTTATCTTTATTATCATTATGCCTTTGATGAAAATGTTTTACCGTTGGAGAGAAAAAAAGGAGATTGTCTATAATCAAGACAGCAGTCTAATAAAGTCTTAATATAAAGCGTATTTCTTTAAATATTAATTCAAAATCTATAACTATGATGAAGGCGCTCTGAGCACTTGAATTTATGTCAGTGGGGCGTTTTTTTGATTGATATAAATATAGATGGAAATCAGCTATATATAATAGAAGGAACTCAGTATTTTTTGTTACTAGTGACGATAAATGGTGATCAAGTTAGTAATTATTGCTTTCTTAGTTCGATCAAAGAAAGCCGTTGTTCCCAATAAATTATGATACCTGTGTTCTTAATTTATAGGAGATAGTAGCTAACAAAAAGGGGGCAATAACATGGAAACTAAGTTTTGTAGAGAATCACGTGTACTACGTTCAAGTAGGGTTTTTCCGAATGATTTTAATAACCATAATACGTTGTTCGGAGGACGTTTACTAAGCGATATGGATCAGGTTGCTTCCATCACAGCCGCAAAACATAGTAGACGAGAATGTGTAACAGTTTCAGTAGATGGAGTCGAATTTTTACATCCAATTCGTCCACAAGAGTCAGTGTGTTTTGAATCGTTTGTGATATGGACTAAAAGAAGCTCATTGGAGATTTTCATTAAAGTGCATGCAGAGGATTTACGTACAGGTCAATCAAAAATCGCAGCTATTTCATACTTCACCTTTGTAGCACTGGATGAAAATAAAAAGCCAACACCCGTGCCAAAAGTGATTCCAGAAACAGCTGAAGAAAAGTACCTACACGAACGAGCAAAATACCGAGCTGCCCTTCGTTCGGAAAAAATAGAAGTAAATAAAGAAATCATCTCCTATTTAAAGGAGCATGGCACATCTCCTAAAGTAATTATGGATTATTCAGAAGGAGAATGTTAAATAGATTTATTGAGCAGTAGCGAAGTTTAACTACATATTCATATGAGGATGTCTGTCTAACAATAAAAAACGTTAAAACCCTCACAAAAGTGGAAATTTCCACTTTTGTGAGGGTTTTTAATCTTTCTACTCTTCCTTTGATGGAATAGAGTTTATTGATGTACCAAAATCATATGCTTGAAAATATACTATTAAATTAATACTTAAAAAATTAAATGCAATGCTGATGATAATCTAGTTAGCCTATATTTATTATTTATTTGTGGATTGTAAAAGGTGGACTGTTTATTGTATTTCAGTGGTCAACCCTAAAAATTAAGGTGCAGCAGTAGCCACACCTTTGTTATATCATCTATAACAGTTATATCATGTGTTCTTTTCCTTCTAACTCTTATTTTTTACGCGTTTTTGCTTCTTCAGATGCTTCAGAAGTATAACGGTTTCCTTTAAAATCCCGTGGACCCCAAATAATTCCGTTTTAAAAATTCTTCATTACGATAGTTGGTACCATAAAAAAACAACTAGCCACTTTTAATGACATTATTAATAAAATTGAACCTCACAAAGTAGAATGAAATCTTTCAACAACTCAACTTTATATACTTATAAAAATATATGTGTATATAAGTATATGAATATACGCATGTATTTATATAAATATGCCTATAAACTAGACTTGTATGGATTTATTTTGATATGATATATGCATATATCAACGAGGGAAACATTAATTTCTAGAAAGCGTACGGAGGGAATCAATATGAGAAAAAATGAAGAAGCCGTTATAGTTACTTTCGGTAATTTTAAGGGAGGGACTGGTAAGACAACGAATAGTACAATGATAGCTTATGCGTTATCAGAAATTGGCTACAAGGTACTTTTGTGTGACCAGGACCCTCAAGCAAATGCAACAACATTGTACCTAAAAACAAAAGCGTTAGTGTCGGATGAAATCGTAACATTTAATAAAACGTTAATGGCGGCGATTCAGGAAGAAGATTTAGGGCAGATTGTAACAGAGGTTAAAGAAAACTTGTATCTTTTACCGAGTTTTAGTGATTTTGCATTATACCCACGTTATCTTGAAAAAAAATTCCCTTCAGATACAAGTTTACGAGTTAAATACTTTTCTTCCCTGATACAACCTTTGAAAGAGGAGTATGATTTTATTTTTATTGATGTACCACCAACAATCTCTATTATTACCGACGCAGCTTTATATGCATCTGATTTTGTAGTGGTAGTGCTTCAAACACAGGAAAGAAGCTTACAAGGTGCGGAAGTGTTTACAGGATACTTACAATCATTAATTGATGATTATGGTGCAAATCTTGATATCATTGGAATCTTACCTGTTCTTCTTAAAAATGGAGCAGCAGTAGATTTGGCAACTTTAGAAAATGCACGTGAAGTATTTGGTGCAGAAAACTTATTTGAAAATGTTGTAAATAATATGGAACGTTTAAAACGATTTGATATAACAGGTATAACAAATGAAGATATGCACGATCGAAAAGTGCATAAAAGTTATGAAACAATTGCTAAGGAGTTTTTAAATCGCCTTGAAACAGAACTAGCGGAGGTGAGTGGAGTTGAGCAACTTATTAAATAATAAGGCCAAGAAAAAGTTATTGGACCGTGGACCAAAAATTACACCTACTCAAGAGTTTAAACTTACTGACACTGAAGAAACAAATGTACAACCGGAACTATTTGAGACTGAACTACTGAAAACGGCAAATGTACAAAAAAAGAAAACAAAACAATCTATTACAAGTGTTCGTGTAACAAAAGCAACTCGTAATAAACTGAATGCTCTAGTTCAACTAGGTAGAGCTGAAAGTGTAGATATACTAATAGATATTTTGATAGATGAGTATGTAGATACTAATCTCGCTAAAGAGGAGAAGAAAACATACGAAATTATTTTACAAGTATTACATAATAAAGAGCGTTCTTAGTTTTTAAGACACTTATTTCATTTCTTTAAAGTATTAAAAATAACGTTGTTCTTCTTTATGAAGAACAACGTTATTTTTGTTAAATGATTACATACTAGCTAGTTCATTTTTATAAAGAGGAAAATAAATGTGTAATGTTGCAGATACCCTTGCAAGAAAAAAATTTTTTCTACAAAAAAAGTATATGTATATATGCGTATATGCATATACGCATATACGCATATACGCATATACGCATATATGCGTATATGCGTATTGTTTAAATGCTAATATATCAACATTTAAACTAGGTATATACATATACTCATATATGTATATATTCATATACCTAAATATCAATATACACATATACGCATATACGCATATATCTACACTTATGTACATGAATAATGTGGAAAATCCTTGTTGCATCTAGGTTTCTAGGTGTTTATAATGCAATTTATAGAAACATAAAAAAAAGTTAAGTGCAAATAAAAAAGCCATTCCTTCGTCTTTGGCCGGACTGGAATGACTTAACGAGCTGCTTAACAACAAGTGAATGTCAGCAGTATTTCATATAATCGGTGTGCTGGAACACACTGATTATATATATCATCATATATATGATAGTTGATGTACTGATTATAACAAGCTACTAAATAATTTTCAATATTCTAAGTCTAAAAATAGATTTTGGGTACTTTTTTAACTATGAAAATTTTTATTTTGATAGCTTACTGGCATTCACCAAATAAACTAGAGGTGACTATCAGTGGCTATTTTTGTATCTACTAATCAATTATTAGATGTCTATAATACAATCCTTCATGAAGGTTTAACTACATATAAGACAAAATACTCCAAAGCATCACTTCCTGCACGTATCCAAGCGGAAAAAGCAGATAGACAAAATAAAAAAGGCGCCATCTTTGTTGTGCGCTCCAAATCAGATTTCACATCCAATGGTGTAAAAGGTTACATTGTTACTTCCAAAGAAACGCTATTAGAAGATGCAGCAGGACTCACTCACTTCACGCCAAACATCTACCGCCAATACAACTATTCAGATGAAAATCGTCGCATGATCCGTGGATTCGAAGAAAGGAATCTACTACAAATCAATACATTCGTAATAGATATTGATACAAAACGCCATAGTGTACAGGACATTCTTTTAGCCTGCGTAGATGAAAGCATTGGAGCACCAACTTTAATTGTTGAATCGGAACGTGGTTACCAGGTGTATTTTGTGCTTTCACAGCCTCTATTTATCTCAAACAAAAATGACTTCCGAGGACTTACTGTAGCAAAGCGTATTTCAGACAACTTAAAAAAGAGCCTGAAATGTGTAGATGCAGACCCTTTTTGTAATGATTTTGGGTTTTTCCGTATCCCGAAGCTAGAAAATATCGCATGGCTTCAACTAGATCAAACATACAGCATGGCGCAATTTATCGATTGGTCTCGTCGTCAAGATGACGAAAATAACAGACCTTTATTTGTTATGCCTTCAAAGTTAACAAGTGTTTCTGTGATGCGATCAGAATGGTTTACTAAACTAATTCAAGCAGTTGATATAAAAGGTGAAAAAGGACAACTAGGGCGAAACAATACCATGTTTACGCTCGCTTTAGTGTGCTTTTCTGAAGGGTGGGAAAAGGAACGCACATTTGATTTTCTAGATGAATATAATTCGAAATTAAATTACCCACTACCCCTAGCTGATATTCAAAGTCTATTAAACTCTGCGTATTCTGGAAAATACAAAGGTGCAAGCAAGGAGTATATTGAAGCTTTATTGGCTCAGTATGTAGAAGGTAGCACATCCATTCCAGTCAAACTTGGCTATAAAGGTGTCTGGTACAAGTTCAAAAAAGACCGTGAAGATCGAGTACGTTCTCATTATGAAGAATGGGAACAGGATATCATTACTTACATTTCTGCTGAAAAATCCAACTCAGAAATGTTTCTTTGGCATACACAAAAAGAACTTTGTGAGGCAGTTGGTATCCCACAAAGCTCTTTAAACGCATTATTAAAGCAATCTACTAGGTTATTAAAAACAACAAAAGGCAAAGGCCGTAACGCAAAAACGGGTTGGACAACGATTAGCCTGTTTATTCAGTATGTCTTAAATAAGGTAACAGAGCTTTCAAAAAGCAAAGGGCTGTATCGCATTGGGGTGCAAGAAGTTGTAGCTGAATGGATTGGAGAATTAGAAGTTATAGCAGGCTATGATTTATTGATAGATTACTTGGCTAAATTAGGGGGCATTATCCCAACAACTACCCATGAAAATAAAGAAAGATGGTCTGGTTAAATTAATACTCCACTATGCCTTACATATTTCTATTTACGTTTCAGTTTTAGTAGAGTTCTAGTCTAGATGTTCGATGATGTTATAGTTGATATATTATGCAAATTTTAAGAAGTAAAACTTATTTTGGTAGCAGTGTTGTAGATTATTTATATGTTTGTTATTTGTTATGAAAAAAATATAAATAATTATATTAATTATAAAATTGTTATTTATGTTTTAGAGGCGAGAAGGGCTTTAGCCCAGCCCTTTTGGGGAACTTCTCGGCTCCTGCCAGACGGTGATATATCTGATACAGTGTGAAAAATATGGGGCGCTATTACATTTTTAAAAGTTAATGAATTATTATCTTTTTGTTCTATAAAGTTTAAGGTGCACTAAAAACGTAAATCTTTGGTTTTAAACTAAAGTTATATCTGTTATAACATGGATCAATCCGTTATTTTATTAATTCTCGCAAAAGTGGAAATTTCTACTTTTGCGAGAATTAATTTTAATAGACCCCATTAATCCGACAATCTTCAGCATCTAATGTCTGTATTTGATGAACGGTTTTTAAAGGATGTTAGTTATTTTCTGCGAATTGTATGTATTGAAGGGGTGATAGATATGTCTGATACAGCAGATATATCGGTTATATCAGTTATATCCGATACAACAATTGGAGATGATTTAATTTATGATACAACAATGGTCAGTAAATTCTTAGGTGTTCAAGAAAGTACACTTAGAAAATATTGTTCTTTAATGCAAAAACATAACTATGAGTTCAACAAGAATTCAGTTGGACATCGAGTTTTTTATAAAAAAGACATCGAAGTTATAAAGAAAATTGTTGATCTTAAAAATGATGGATCATTGACATTAAATCAAGCTGTAAAAACTATTTTAGATTCGGATATTGATAATATTGAAGATATAACAGATATAGAAGCTATACCAAATCATGATTATAAAAAGCTTTTAGATGAATTTTCTGCGTACAAAAGAGAACAGATGGAATTCAACAAAGAACAAATGGAGTTTAATAAAACCCTAATTGAACAACTTCAAAAGCAAGAGCAATATATAAAAAATAGCATTGATGATCGGGATAGTAAGTTAATGCTCGCTTTAAAAGAATCAATGGAATCAAGAAGACAGATTGCTGCGGCTGTTACAGAGCTTGAAGAAGCGAAGAAAAAGAAAAAACAGTGGTGGAAGTTTTGGGATTAACTCCGTTAGGGAGTTATCGTTAAATTTCTTGTTATTACTTATAGAATAAAAACAAAAAAACCTAACGGAAACAGTTCTAAGTGTTCTGTTAGGTTTCTTTGCTTTTCTGTATAATACAAATTTAACTAGGAATGAGTAAAATGTAAGGATTCAAAACCCTATATTTTAATCTTATAAAAGAATTTTTAATCTCTTGTAAAGGGATTTTTAAGATTTTATTAAGTCGTAAAGGCATGCTTTTTTAATAATCTACTAAACAGGAAAGAGCAATACATTCTATTTTTTAATTTTATATAGTAGGAAAATAAAAAGTTGGTATTTCCCTTGACCTCTTTATTGTTATTGTGATAATATAATTTAGCTGTCGCAAAGAGGTGACGATATGTTAAAACCTTATCGATTATAGTTTGAAATAAGGTATTGACAAAACGGATGTTATATTTATATAATATATAGCTGGCTGTTTTGATAGATAAATAACTATTTTGAAACAGTGGTTGACAAACAAAATTATATTTTATATAATATAATTCCTGTCTCGAAAGACAGTTTGATGAACCTTGAAAACTGAACAACAAAACGTTAATGAAATAAACGTTTCTTTTAA